>CBDHDS010000001.1:0-4721 GCA_965261715.1 Dehalococcoidia bacterium | reverse complement strand
CGCCGACCTGATCTCGCCACAAGAGCTCCACGCCATGCGACGAAAGGATTAACCGGTTGATTCTCATCGATACATCGTCTTGGATACACATGCTCCGCCCCTCCGGCGATCCGACCGTCCGTGCTCGTGTCGTAGCAGCGCTGACGGCCGGGTAGGCCTGTTGGTGTCCACTAGTGCAACTCGAGCTTTGGAACGGTGCCCGCGGGCAACAGGAACAGCAGGTTCTGCGAGATTTCGCCAGCTCGCTCCCAGAACTACCGATCGACGAGGATGTCTGGAACGTGGCGTACGACGTGGCGCGGCGAGCGCGAGCCCGAGGCGTCACAGTGCCAGCGATTGATGTGCTTATAGCCGCCTGTGCGCATCGGCACGGTGCCACTCTTGAATCTGCGGACTCGGACTTCGATATCCTCGCAACCGTGGGCGAATCAAGTGGATAGCAGTCTGCTTCAGATACGCCGTCCAACCATCGTGGCGCGCCGCGCCCGGCGAATTCCGCCTGCGATCCGGTGAGCCGAATCGGCCAAGGGCGCATTAACTGCCATTGAGACAATACTGAAGGCTAGTGACAGCCGTCGATCCGCATCGCGTCAAGACACGGCCTATGTCTATCGGGAGTCGCCCCGCCGCTCTGACAGGGCCGAAGCCTGTAATCATCGACACGGACCCCGGGCTCGATGACGCTCTGGCATTGGTCCTCGCCCTACGCTCACCCGCTCTGGATGTGCGTGCGATCACCGTCGTGGCCGGAAACGTCCCGCTAGCGGCATGCACAGCAAATACGCTCCGCATTCTGGAGATCGTGGTTCCAGGTGCTGCGCCCGATGTATTCCCAGGCCACGCCCGCCCACTGAGCGGCCGAGTCGCTCGGGCTGGTCACGTTCACGGTGCCGATGGCTTGGGCGGCATATCGTCCGCCTATCCTGTTCGTCACCTGTGCCACCGCGAGCAGCATGCAACTGAGGCGATGGTCGACCTCGCCCGGCAGTACGGCAGCGATCTCACGATCATCGCCTTGGGACCGCTGACCAACGTTGCGTCCGCGATAAAGCGAGACCCAGATGCGATGAGCGGAATCGGCGAGCTGCTTGTCATGGGGGGCACCGCCGATGCTTGGGGCAACGTCACTGCCGCCGCGGAGTTCAATTTCTATTCCGATCCCACGGCGGCTCGGAGGGTTGTCCGGTCGGGATTGCCCACGACGTTGATCGGCTTGAACGTCACCCGCGAGACGCTGCTCCCGCAGGACCGGCTTGGCGAGCGTCTCGACACGATGAAGCTCGGCCTGCTGCGCTCGTTTCTGGCGGACGTGAGCCGTCCGTGTTTTGACTTCGGACGCAAGGAATGTGGTCGCGAGGCTTTCGTGATGCATGATCCCTTGGTGGTCGGTGCCGCGATCGATGCCGCGCTGGTAAAGACCGAGCGGATGGCGTGTGATGTTGTGGATACACCCGGGCTAACTCGCGGCATGATGTGCGTGGATCGTGTCGGCAGCCCATCGGATACCGGACAGGTAAACGTCGCCACAGCGGTCGAGGCGAATCGGTTTCTCGATCTATTCCTTGAGGTTGTGTGTGCTGACTGACGGAATTCGCGATCCGCCCTACATTGCATTGCCACTTCGGGACGGGCCCTCCGCGCAAGAGCCGGCTAGGCAGCGCAGCCAGTCCTCCTCTGCTTTTTCGGCACCAAAGTGCTCGTGCCAGAATGCAAGGAACAACTGCGTGCCCGAAATTGCACGTTCCCTCAGGAAACGCAGCAGCACTTCCAGTTCCGGCCCAGGCGGCAGCCCTGCTGTCTGCAGCAGTTTCTCACTTGCATCGCAGTCGCTCAGACCTCCGAGATGGCGCTGGGTGTCCTTCAGCAAGAGGATCCGCTCATCCAGAGCCGCCCCATATAGCTCGGCAAAGAGTTCCAAGCAATAGCGCAGGCGCTTGCCTGCTAGCCGGAATTCATGCAGTTGCGCAGGCATTGGGTCGACAGTGCACGTGGCCCGACCCTTGGCGAAGTACTCCGCTGCTAGCAGTGGCAGGACACGCCGAGCATTCGATGTGGTCGACTCTTCTACTCTCCACGCAAGCTGCCTGCCGCTCTTGCTCCCATGCCCTCGGCCGACTGGCCTATCGCCTCGCATGCCTGTTGTTGCGCCGCCCAGACTGGAGATCCACCTGCTCCTAAACTCCCGGAATCTCCGGCGCCTGACCTGTTCGAGCAGCAAGCTCTTGAAGTTGCCGCGCCGCTCCCGAAGGGTAGACAAAAGGGGACAGCGCGGGTCCAAACCGGCCTTGCGGGCCAGTCTCAGAGCGATATCGACGTCGCGAACCCGGCGACCTCTGCTCAAGATCGATTTAAGGCACTTGCGCAGTGCAGCGATCCGTTCAGGCCCGAGCGGGGCCGCGAAGCAGTCTAGCGTAGAGAGCAGCTGGCGCGCGCTGACCCTCAGGTCATGCACCGCATCCTCAGTCGCATCTGCCCGGACACGGTCAAGCTGAGCGGCGGTCAAGGCAATGCCGCGTTCGCAATGGAACGTGGCAAATGCAAGAAAATCCGTGCCGCGCGACTCCAACCTGTCCGCTACGCCAACTGCCGTCGTACGGTCTGCATCCGTGATGCTGGCCATCAATACCACCGCTGCGGGTGGATCCGCTCAGATCGCGACTCCAAGGATGGCGGCGAGTTCCGGAATATTGGGATTGCCGTAGAAGGTGCCGTCGATTTCAAACGTCGGCACCCTTCGCTTGCCGCCGTTGTGCTCCATGACAAGTTGGGCGGCGCGGCCATCGCGCTCGATGTCAACCTCGTGAAATTCGATCCCGCTGTCCCTGAGAAAGGCTTTCGCCCTCCAGCAGTCCGAGCACCAACTCGTCGAATACATCCGAATCTGCATCACAACTTCAAGAATATCAGCCCATCTGGCAAAAGCACTCTAGCCTAGGCCCAGCGCCCCAGCACAGGCAGCCATCCCTTGCGGGCGGCTAACTCGACCATGTTCAGAGCGATGGCCAATGCCAGCAACAGCGGCCAGAGGTCCATCCAGCGCTCTACCGCCCGGCCGCCCGTCGAGAAGAGTTCTTCCGGGGCTGGATTCGTACGGCCGCCCGTCGAGGCAGCAATCGTACGCAACAACCGCCCGTCAGATCCGTACCGGCTCAGTTCGGAATTCTCGCGGTAGTGGGCAACCTCCGGAAATGCGCGGGCCCGCTCCTCCGGGCGAATCCGGAACAACCCGTAGCGGCCCTCGGACGGGAATCTGGCCTCGAAGCTGCCGCTGACCGGCTTCGGCTTGGCAACGTGCCTGTATCCGCCAGGACCTAGGGCGTACAGATCCGGTAGCTCGGACGGGGCCTCGGTCGGTGAGCGGCTGAATCGAACCACAATCTCGTCGCTGGTTGGATCGTACTCTGTCTCGACATCCGTCTTTGCCGCACGCGGCAGGATATCGCGCAGAGCGTTCGACCAGAACGTGTCGAAGCCGGGCCAAGCGACCCAATTCGTAGCCCAGCGGTCCTTGGCGTCTGAGGCGAACACGGCGGAACGCCCCAGCCCGAACTGCCAGCGCATGAACAGGGGATCCTCATCACCCCCAAGCAAGACTGTTTCGACGGTCGCCTTGGCTTCGAACTTGACCCATCCCAGCAGCGGCCCGGGCTCGGACAGATCGAGGCCTTCGAGCATCTCGTAGTCGCGCTCGGCGGACGGCATGAATTCCCGCTCGGTGATGGATGTGCCTGTATGCTCCATCACATCCTTCAGCACGATCTGCTCGAGCGCCGAAATATCGATCAGGAAATAGGACTGCCCATCGGCGCTGCGGGCGACGCGCTCCAAGTACGAGCGATTGACATCCTGGCCCAGGCCGATCGTCGAGATCGTCACCTCGTTGGCAGCTGCTTCGCGCGCCAGACCGATGCTGTCACCCTCTTCCGAAATGCCGTCGGTGAGCAGCAAGATGTGCTTGTAGACCGCCTGCTGGGGCTTGATGATCCGGTATGCCTCACTCAGCGCGGGGGCGATTTGCGTGCCGCCGTCGGCCACGATGCCACTGATCATCCGCTTGGTCTCGGACGGGTCCTCGTTGCGCTGCACCGGCGCGGCCCACTCGAAAGAGTTATCGAATGCCAGCACGCCCACGCTGTCAATCGGCCGCAGGTTCTCAACCACCCCGAGTGCCGACTGCCTTGCCAGCTGCATTTTCTTGCCTTCCATCGAGGAGGACTTGTCAACAACCAAGACGACCGCTGTGCCTTCAGGCGTCCGGGGCGGCGCGAGCAATGCGGGCAGCATCGTCTGCAAGGCGTCCTGCTCGTTGTCCGTCCGCTCTCGGTACAGGTTTTGCTCGCCTGCGATCAGCAAGAATCCCCCGCCCGCATGCACGAAGCTGGACAGGCGCTCTTTCACCGCGTCCGGCCAAGCTTCGAAGTCCTCGTTCGAGCAGATCACAATGTCGAAGTCAACATCCTCGCTGGTTGCCACGGTTCTGGCCGAGACGGTCCGCTCTAGTTGGAACCCGGCAGCGACCAAGACGCCCGCAAGCGGCGCGTTCTGCTCGTCCGAATCCGATGAGATCAGCAGCGCCCGGGGTTCGCGGATGGACACGGCCCCAGCGAATCGGACCTCGCCGTTGCCCTCGGTCGTGAGCTGTCCCTCCACTAGCGTGGCCCCCGGTGACTCGATGCGGGCTCTCGCCAACACCGTGCTCCTGCCCGCGGGCAGATCCAGAG